>NZ_SCNE01000022.1:0-1287 GCF_005503595.1 Enterobacter sp. 2VL | reverse complement strand
TGTACAGTCCGGGGACATAGCAGACAGGTGTTCGGGGACATGGTGAACACTTTTTAACATCCTTTACCCATGGTGATCGACTTTTTCTTCAGGTCGATCACCCCCACTTTCGTGCTGTACCACCACACCTCATAGCGGCCATCCTCCTGCGTCTCCTTCAGCCCGACCTGTTCATTCCTGAACGCCTTGCCTGCACTCAGACGTATCCCCTTCACGCTCAGCTTCCCGCTGATATCCACCTTCCTGACCATCACACCCTCGTCGTATTCCGGGGGTGTCGTGCGGCTGCTGTACTGCCGTGCAGACGGCCGGTACCGCGAGGCCGGCACCGCCATATCCAGCGCCTCATGCGGACGTTCAAGGTTATAGACGGCCCGCCAGTGGTCGAAGGCGCGCTGCAGTTCACCGCTGTCCGCGAACCACTTACCCTGGAGCACTTCCGCCTTCAGGCTGCGGTGAAAGCGCTCCAGCTTGCCCTGGGTCTGCGGGTGATACGGCCGGGAGTGGCCCACCCGGATACCGTGGCGCATCAGCCACAACTCCAGCGCTGTCCAGGTCCCGGTGGTGTCGCCCCACGGTGAGCCGTTGTCCATCGTCATCCGGTCCGGCAGGCCGTAGCGCTCAAACACGCTGACCAGCTGCTGCTGCACGGTCTCGCGCCGCTCATCGGTGCAGGGTGCCAGACACAGGGAGAAACGGGAGTGGTCGTCGAGCAGGGTGAGGGGATGACAGCGGCCCCCGCCGAAGGGAAAGTGGCCCTTAAAATCCATCTGCCAGAGCCGGTTCGGGGCGTCATGTTCGAACCGGCCTGTGGCCGGGTTACCCGGTGCCGTGCCCGGCAGCAGGCCATGGCGGGCCATGAGGTTATGGACGGTGCTGAAGGCAGGCATGCGGTGTCCCTGGTCTTCCAGCCAGCGCTTAATCTTGCGGGCGCCCCAACGCTCATGTCGGGCACGGGCCATGCGCAGCAGGGCCGTGATGTCGTCAGATGAGCGGTTCGGGGAATGATGAGGTACGCGGGACCGGTCCTGAAGACCGGAAGCACCTTCCTCAGCCCAGCGGCGAAGCCACTTGTAGCCGGTGGCAGGGGAAATGCCGAAGTGACGGCAAAGGGAACGGATGTTCGCCCCGTCCTGCGAGGCGAACAAAACAAACTCGGTACGTAATGACATGGTATCTCTCGCATCCCAGGGCATAAGCGACTCCATAAACGGGTTCTTATGCCTTAGTTGTAAGTGTCTACCATGTCCCCGAACAAGTGTTCACGATGTCCCCGGACCGTACACC
>NZ_SCNE01000021.1:0-1392 GCF_005503595.1 Enterobacter sp. 2VL | reverse complement strand
CGCCTTACCCGTATATGGACACCTCCCGTTATGCAAGTCACTAATCATGTTTTGTGTAACGGGAGTAAGATGCTTTCGTATATCCGGCCTTTCTTTCGGCACCGTCGTGCCTGGCCATGATGTTATCTGCACACCTGGTTCCATTCGGCCTAACGGCTTTGCTTCGCAGGGAGCCTTCGGGTAAACCGGAGTTTTCAGGGGTCGGTCTTACCTGTTACACATCTGTGCTTAATGACTCTGCAATCTCATGACAGGATTATTCTTCTCTCTTATTCTTAACGCTCCGTCCTACATCACGCGATACTCTTCTTCCCGGCTCAGCACGGCCCACGCGATACGGGCATTTTTGTTCGCCATGGCGACCGTTGCGACATTCCTGTTACGTCTTTCTGCCACTGACTGCAGCCACTGGCTTCGACGGTCTTCCTTGTTACCGCAGGCATTCAGTACTGCACGCGCTCCGTGGATCAGCAGCGTTCGCAGGTAGCTGTCACCCCGCTTACTGATGTGACCCAGCCGGTTTTTTCCGCCGCTTGAGTGCTGCCTGGGAACCAGCCCCAGCCAGGCCGCCATTTCACGTCCGTTTTTAAACTGTCTTGCATCACCCACTGCTGCAACCAGCGCGCTGGCGGTTACCGGGCCAATCCCGCTGATCTCCTGAAGCCGCCTGATACGCTCATCTTCCTGCGCCAGCTGTTTAAGCCGCCGGTCGTAACGTGCCAGTCGGTCATCCAGTATCTGCAATTCCTCCGCTAACTCGCACAGCAGGCGGATAAAGCGGTTATCCCATTGTTCCTGCTGAGAAAGTATCTCCGGCAGGGCCCGTCTGAGCGCGGCAATCCCGACAGGAAGCGCAAGGCCAAATTCGCCCAGCATGCCGCGTATCTCGTTGCTGAGCGCCGTTCTGTCGCGAAGCAGGCGGGCACGAACCCGGTGCTCTGCCTGCATGCTCTGCTGCGCCTCAGATTTAACGGCAACATAGCGCATACCGGGCCTGCTGACGGCCTCACAGATGGCTTCGGCATCATTGGCATCGTTTTTGTTGCCCTTCAGATAAGGCTTAACGAACCGGGGCGGGATAATACGGACAGAGTGCCCGAGTCGGGTCAACTCTCTGGCCCAGTAATGCGAGGAGCCGCAGGCTTCAATACCGATAAGACAGGGCTCAAGCTGGGCGAAAAAGACAAGCATCTGTGAACGGCGCAGTGTTTTACGGAGAACAACGCGTTCATGGTGATCAACGCCATGAAGCTGAAAAACCAGCTTTGCGAGATCGAGGCCAATACGTTTAATATTCATGTGGACACCTCCCCCTGGGAACTGAAGTTAACACCTCAGTCTGGCACTAATGATGCCGTAAGGTGGGAGGTGTCCATCACATCGGCCTACGTT
>NZ_SCNE01000020.1:0-1511 GCF_005503595.1 Enterobacter sp. 2VL | reverse complement strand
ACTTAACGCCCAGTTAAGACTCGGTTTCCCTTCGGCTCCCCTATACGGTTAACCTTGCTACAGAATATAAGTCGCTGACCCATTATACAAAAGGTACGCAGTCACCCCATAAAAGAGGCTCCCACTGCTTGTACGTACACGGTTTCAGGTTCTTTTTCACTCCCCTCGCCGGGGTTCTTTTCGCCTTTCCCTCACGGTACTGGTTCACTATCGGTCAGTCAGGAGTATTTAGCCTTGGAGGATGGTCCCCCCATATTCAGACAGGATACCACGTGTCCCGCCCTACTCTTCGAGTTCACAGCAAGTGTGCTTTCGTGTACGGGACTATCACCCTGTACCGTCGGACTTTCCAGACCGTTCCACTAACACACAAGCTGATTCAGACTCCGGGCTGCTCCCCGTTCGCTCGCCGCTACTGGGGGAATCTCGGTTGATTTCTTTTCCTCGGGGTACTTAGATGTTTCAGTTCCCCCGGTTCGCCTCGTTAACCTATGTATTCAGTTAACGATAGTGCAACGGATTGCACTGGGTTTCCCCATTCGGACATCGCCGGGTCAAAGGTTCATATCACCTCGCCGGCGCTTTTCGCAGATTAGCACGTCCTTCATCGCCTCTGACTGCCAGGGCATCCACCGTGTACGCTTAGTCGCTTAACCTCACAACCCGAAGATGTTTCTTTCGATTCACCATCGACTTGCGAAAATTTGAGAGACTCGAACACACATTAACTGTGTGTCGTTTCAATTTTCAGCTTGATCCAGATTTTTAAAGAGCAAAATTTCACAATGCACTTCGCAGTACATTTTGAAATTTATCATTCATCAGACAATCTGTGTGGACACTGCAAAGGCAGGTTCTTTAAGGTAAGGAGGTGATCCAACCGCAGGTTCCCCTACGGTTACCTTGTTACGACTTCACCCCAGTCATGAATCACAAAGTGGTAAGCGCCCTCCCGAAGGTTAAGCTACCTACTTCTTTTGCAACCCACTCCCATGGTGTGACGGGCGGTGTGTACAAGGCCCGGGAACGTATTCACCGTAGCATTCTGATCTACGATTACTAGCGATTCCGACTTCATGGAGTCGAGTTGCAGACTCCAATCCGGACTACGACGCACTTTATGAGGTCCGCTTGCTCTCGCGAGGTCGCTTCTCTTTGTATGCGCCATTGTAGCACGTGTGTAGCCCTACTCGTAAGGGCCATGATGACTTGACGTCATCCCCACCTTCCTCCAGTTTATCACTGGCAGTCTCCTTTGAGTTCCCGGCCTAACCGCTGGCAACAAAGGATAAGGGTTGCGCTCGTTGCGGGACTTAACCCAACATTTCACAACACGAGCTGACGACAGCCATGCAGCACCTGTCTCAGAGTTCCCGAAGGCACCAATCCATCTCTGGAAAGTTCTCTGGATGTCAAGAGTAGGTAAGGTTCTTCGCGTTGCATCGAATTAAACCACATGCTCCACCGCTTGTGCGGGCCCCCGTCAATTCATTTGAGTTTTAACCTTGCGG